>NZ_CP040060.1 GCF_005280755.1 Coxiella burnetii | reverse complement strand
CGGTAGTGTAAAAAAATATGGCATGTTGCCTCCTAATCAAAATTTTATTAACATTAAAGGTATGTTTTATTACATTCTTATCCCTTTTATCTCAATTAGTTAATTAAGGCAATAAAAAATTTTACAGTAGAAAAATTAAGGTTTTATGAAAAATATTTCATTTATTTCTTATAAGTTTATTTCATTGTGCAATAAACATTGCACACTTTAAATCCGAATATTATACTCATCCCAGCCCAGTGGGTCTCTTCGGGACAATTGATCCACGTCCGTCGTGAAGATGAAAGTTTTTAGGATACAGAAGGCAGCCGTTGTAGTATGTTCAATCGTTAAATTAGCGTGACAGCTTGAATTTTTTCAACATTAAAGGAGAAAAAATATGCCCTATGCTATTGACACTGATTATCCTTATTACAAAAAGCAAGATCTGTGGCAATGCCCTGGGGAAAATATCTCTGCATTTAATCATCCCATCGTACATTCGTGTCACACAGTTAGTGTGACATAAGCGATGTGACAATACAGAAGCCTTTGAAGGGCTTTACTATATCTTGTAGTTTCTCCGAAAAAGCAGAGTTCTTATACTGGTTCGTAAGAGTGTAAAAGGAAGAAAAGAGCTAGAAAAATCGTTCTTCTCCAACACCAGAAACTTAATTTATTATTACTCAAGAGGAGAAATTCATGTTACAGGCGAACTTAACGTTCCTCGGCAAGACTTCTGTGGGGCCAATTATGCCGAGAAGTTATTTTGGGAATGCAGGAGCGATTCAAGCGCCGCGGATCCAAAAGACCGCGACTGGCGAATACACGATAACGTTTTTGACGAGTCGAGACATCAAAGAAACTCAACCGCCGGCGGTGCATATTAATTTTCAGGACGAGGTGAATGGGGCATTTTGCTCACGCTTGGTCAAGCCCGTACAGTTTACATATCATCCTGAGAATAGCCAGTTTCCCTGGAAAATTTTATTCCAGATCGCGGTGCAGAAAGGGGATGGGAGTTATACTGATTCAAATATAGTAATGATCACCTTTGCTATGGCTAACTGCAATAATCAAGCTGTTTTTAATTCATGTAAAAACCGAGTTAACGCAGAGCTTAACTCATGTAAGCCCGATGATTGGGAGTGCATAGCAGACGCTAACACGGCGTTACAGAATTGCTATCTTCAATGTGAACCAGATCTAATTATTTAAAATGGCCTAGTACTATCGCGCCGACATGCTCCGACAAATCCCACTAACAAAAGCGCTCGCTCGTGAGCGCTTTTTTAACGGTAGGTTTTCTTTTAAATAGCCGACTAACTGATTCCCTCCATTCCTAGAACTTTTTAATGGAGGATCAGTTCACAAATTAACTTTTGACGAGCCTTGTAACTTTTTAAAAATACTTGTCAAAGGCTTTGATTTTATCAGTGGTTAATATAGCCAGTCTTGGCATCTATACTTTATCCTTATTTTGCGAACTCACTTTCTTTTTTAGAGAAAGCAAACGGGTCGCTTCAAATCGATCCGTTTGAGCGACATGTCGGTATAACATCGTTGTGCCAATATCACTATGTCCAGCATTTTCTTGGGCGACTTTAAGCGGTGCACCTGAGTCCAATGGCAATCGTGATTGACAATAATGGTGATTACTTTGATAATCACTTCATACATTTTAGTGCCAAAGAATTGTATTACACAAAATTGAAGATCCAAACTAATGAAGAAGCGTTAGCTATACTTGAAGTGCAACCTTATGTTAAAAATTTCGTCGAAAATGACATGGACAAATTATGTGAAAAGGTTACATGGCATGAAGTTAATGTAATTGCATGAGATAAACGAGCTAATGGAGCCTTTGATGAAAACAGTACCACTAGCACTATTTGACTCTATTGAAAATATCACTGCTGGAAATGATTATTCGTATCTTAAAGGTATCTATGATTTAGATGATATTAAAATCGCAACAAAATTTCTAAAATCCTACAAAGGTAGCCAAGGGACTTTTAATTCATATCGCCGTGAAATCGAGCGCCTTATCCATTGGTGTGCCTTAATCACTAATAAATCATTAAAAGCGTTAAAACGTGATGATATAGAAAATTTTATTTATTTTTGTAAAAAACCACCCAAAACCTGGATAGGGGAAACAAAGCCGCCCCGCTTTATTATTAAAGATGGTGTGCGGATTCCGAATCCAAAATGGCGGCCATTTATCGTTAAACTTTCCAAAATAGAGCGTCGAAAAGGAATGGACTTAGACAAAAATAATTTTGAGCTTTCACACGGATCCCTACGCGAATCATTTGCAATATTAAGCAGTTTTTTTAATTATTTGCTGCAAGAAGAATATGTCGATGTAAATCCAGTCGCCCTTATCAGACAAAAAAGTCAATTTATCCGAAAAACGCAAGGACAACCTAAGATAAGACGTTTATCAGAACTACAGTGGCAATATGTGATTAAATCAGCAAAAAGCTTGGCTGAACAAGACCCTGATATTTACGAGCGAACCTTATTTATTATGTCGGCTTTGTATTCTATGTATCTTCGAATTTCAGAACTTGCCGCAACTGAACGTTGGGAGCCGCGCATGAATCACTTTCATCGTGATGGTGATGGAAGTTGGTGGTTTATAACTGTTGGTAAAGGTAATAAAGAAAGACAAATCGCTGTAAGCAATGCGATGCTTAAAGCATTAAAGCGCTGGCGAAAGCATTTAGGCTTGACCTCCCTACCTTCACCCGCTGATCAGTCGCCTTTGTTGCCCAAAAATAAAGGCCGGGGTCCAATCAAAAGCACAAATTACATTAGAAATATCGTACAATATTGCTTCGATCGTGCCATTGATCAACTTGATCAAGACGGGTTTTCTGAAGAGGCAGAAGCCTTGAATGAAGCAACGGTTCATTGGTTGCGACATACGGGTATCTCTGATGATGTAAAAATCAGACCCCGTGAACACGTTCGTGATGATGCTGGGCATAGCTCTAGTGCCATTACTGATCGGTATATCGATATTGAACTAAGAGAACGGCATCAATCTGCTCGAAAAAAAACTATTTCCGATGAAGATTAAATCCAATTTATACAAACGAGTGACGCTTTACCAGTAACTTATAACGGGACGCAAATTTCTATGATACGTTAGCGCCTCGTCATTACGTCCCCAGCAATACCCCAAAATTACATGTTGATTTACATTTCTGACATGACGTCCAAATTCGCTCTCTGTCATACCAGCCATATCCACGATCTTAACTCGCCCGTTCAATTGTCCTTTATAATTTTGTACGTCTTCTATATAAAAAGCCCGCTCAAGTATGTCAGGCCTACGTAACCCTTGACTTGTCCAATTATCGCCATGTACACGACCATGAGTACCCGATAGAATCACTATATCGCGTTTTGTGATGCTGGGTCTTCTTCTGAAAAACTCTATAGGCTCCCGTATTTCATATCCAAATATTTCTCTGTCAGCCCCAAAAACATGTTGATACCCGAGCGA
Source organism: Coxiella burnetii (assembly GCF_005280755.1). Lineage (NCBI taxonomy): Bacteria > Pseudomonadati > Pseudomonadota > Gammaproteobacteria > Legionellales > Coxiellaceae > Coxiella > Coxiella burnetii. Next base: position 33,822 of record NZ_CP040060.1, on the reverse strand, counting down.
GCTTTTCTGACTAACTTTGTGCCAATAATTGAGTCCAGCGGGGCGCATCGATTCGGGGGCCACGGTAACCCTACTCAAACTTTGAAAGTGTGGTGGTCCTCCCCTAAGAGGGTCCCCCCTAGATAGACTTCTATAACTAATTCCCTGCACTGGACTTTGTGACCTGATTTTACCGCCGCCCTTGGCTAGCCCGGAGATTAATTTTTTGCCCGCTCTAGCTGCAGTGGCCAGGCCGCTGACGGCTCCCGGTCCGCCCAATCCCAGGGAGATCCATCCCAGGGTTGCCGACGCTTGCGGATTGGCATCTTCAAGCGCGCCGCTAGCGATGCTTGCCACATCCGCCGCGACGCCGAGGGTTCCCACCACCAAAGAGATTGCCGAAGCACTCTCAATGGCTGCGCTAATTGCACCGGCAGCCGCAATGGATGTGCCGGCGGTAAAGACAGCCAAAACTAGGCCGACGACACCCAAGCCAATATCGAGCTCCGCCTGCCAACTTAAATGGCCATTTGGATCCACGCGATTGATCGGATCGCCGTCGCAATACGCATAAGGGTTAATTCCCCCCGCACCAAACGGGCTCCAGCTGTCTGGGCAGTTAATGCGCATCAGTATCGGATTGTAGGCGCGGTAGCCATTGCCCAAATGATAGGTACCACTAACCGGGTCCAGCCGCTCCCATTAAATCCCAGGACGGATGGCGTTTCGGTCTGTGGGGTTCGATAACCATAAGGTGTATAGATACAATCCTGCGGTGCATGGTTACCTTCTGAGACTGATAGCACACTGCCTTGCTGATTAGTGGTCGTTAGCCGGCTGGTGTTCGATGATCCCTGCTTCGTGCATTGTCCCACACAGCACCCATCCGACTTCACATAGCGGGTCTGGCTGCTGCCATCGCGACGGGCCTCGCCTACCAGATCATCCGCACGATAGTAAAGGTCATAAATCGTTCATCCTGAACCACTTGGCTGACCAGCGTATTGAGCACGTCATACGCATATTGACCGCCTTTTGCGCCCGCACCATTCACTTGCTGTAGCCGGCCCAACGCGTCGTAACGCAACGTGCGACCGGCTTCATCCCGAATCATCCGCCCTGCTTTGTCATATTCGAGCGTGATTTCTTTCGGATAATCGCTGTGATCGTTGTTTACCTTGAGCAGTTGAGTGGGGTCAATCGCGCTATAGATATAGGTGGCGGTGTTGCGCCCGCCGCTGAAGTCGGTTTGTGTTTTTGTCATATTACCCAGTGCATCGTAGCTGAAGGTCTGGCGATGGATGGCTTTGCCGTAAGGGTCTTGGGGTCGTGCTTCTCCATTGCAAGTATATTCGATGAGCCGGTTGCGGCTGTCATAAGCGAACATTTCTTTGCGTAAGGTTGTGCGGCCGCGCTGAGTAATTCGCTCTTTGAGCAAGTGATTTCTTTGGTAAGTTTGTTCAATGACAAGCACAGATTGGCCACTTGCACTGATTTCGCGCTTGATTTCTCGATTCAGATCATCGTAGGTCAGCGTAGTGCTCAGTACTGCGCCCGTTTTTTTATCCGTGGCCTGCTGTTTCGTGAAGCGACCGAACGCATCATAGTCGAGTGACACCTTGATATCGTTATCTTCGATGCCAATGCGACGGCCATGTTCGTCGTAATCGTAGCGTTGCGTCACACCGAACACGTCCGTATAGGACTGTGGAGCGCCGGCCAGTGAATAGGTGTAGGCGGTAGACTTCTGGGCGGCGCCATCGGGCATGGACGTTTCGTTCTTAAGCAAACCGGACGGATAATAGGTCATCTGACGGATCATCCCCGCGGCTTGCGTTGCCGAGGTCATGGCGCCGGTCAGCGCATCATAGTCCCATGTTTGGAGAATTTCCGGCGCGCTGATTTTTTTCACTGCATTGCCCAGTTCTTTTAGATACTCGTACGAAACCGTCTCACCAGTCGGCGCAGTTACCGCCGCGGGAACAGATGATGCGTTTTCATAAGAAAATGCAGAGGTGCGCCCGCCACTGGTTGTCTCAGTGAGTCGCTCCAAACTGTCAAAGGTTTGGTTCCCCATTGAAAAATTGTTGACCGAAATCCCGGTTATCAGGGACGCCGTCGAGTGGGGAGCGTAAGACTTTTGGATAATGGTGTTTTCAGGGAGCGTGGTTTGGGTCACACGTCCAAAATGATCGTATTCGTACAGCGTTATCTGGCCCAATTCGTCCGTTTCTTTACGCAGCTGTCCTAAACCGTCATATTCATAATGTGCGCTGCCTTGCTCTGTGCCTTGACTATCATACTGCGTAACTTTGATGGGCAGACCGGCAAGGTTATATTCAGTAAGCTGTTGGCCCAGTTTCTGGCTGCCACTTTCGGGTTGTAGGGTTGCGCGTCGGGTGATCGGATCGTAAACAGATCGTTCCTGGTAGCCGTCGCTAAAGACCGTCAGATGGTTCTGACCCCAGCTGTCATAGTGCATCACCTTAGAAGTTGAGAGGACGGAACCGGCATGACCTACCTCGCTGTCAAGGCGCAGGACATCTTGAGTAATTGTTTTGCTCTCACGCCCCAGCGCGTCGTACTGTTGTTGGTGCGTTATATACCAAGTGCCCGTCTTTTGTGATACAGCGGCATCCTTATCCAGCCGCTCCTGCTTAAGATTGCGGCCAAGACCATCATAGTAGGTGCGCAGCTGATTGCCTTTTGGGTCGGTAACCGTCGTTTTGATAGCCGTTACTTTGCCTCGTGCATCTGTCTCTAAACTATAAGAGTAACGTGTCGTGCTGGCGTAAGTCGTTGACGATGCATTGACAGTCTGTGTCAAAAGACGGCCCAATTCGTCATATTCATATTGAGTCACGTTGCCAAGCTCATCCGTGGAAGAGAGAAGCCGGCCACTGTAACGGGATTGCTCACGACTTATTGATGTTTTTATACCGTCACCGCCTGTAAAGTCGATTTTTTGTAAAAGATGCTCCGCTTGCGAACTAATTGCGAAGGTGGTTTGGTTTTGATATTTCTTTCCCTCCTTACTGGTAAGCACTTCCGCACGACGTTTCATTCTTCCGTGCTCAGACTGGGTAGGATCATTAATATAATATAATCAGTATTTATTGTTAAAAGTAAAACATCGTCACTGCAAAGTGTTTCTTGTGTCTGCAAGACTGCATAAGATAAGGAAGAACCAGCAATACAAGGATATTGAGCATAAGCGTATGTTGTCTGTTGTACGGGTGCATAAAATTCAGAATCAGCGGGCGTGACAATTTGAGTTTTAACGAAGCGCACAAAGCCATTGGGTTCTGGCGGACAAAGTACAATACCTTTATCCGTCTCTCCCTTGCTATCGTAATAAATGTATTCTGTTTTTGTTCCGTCGGGTTCAATCTTTGTTAGCAGGTTGCCCTCTGGGTCGAAGGTGGTTGTAGTGATTTCACTGCGGCATTGATTTTTCGAGTTTTCGCGCCAAGTTTTTTTCTCTTCCTTGGGGAGTTGAAATTGTTTCGGCTGTTTATCAAATGAAAGCCCTGGTTTGGCATAATAATCAGTTTCTACAATTACCTCACACGAATTTTGTCGAGTGGTCTCAGATATCAATAAGTAATAACTATTATAAATTCTACTTATTGAAACCAATTCTCTATTATCGACAATAAGCTTTTCTGTTGAACTATAGGTATAATCATCCATTACTACGTTATAAATATTGTCCTCATCTTCATTCCACGCCTTACCCAAGGATGCACCATACCCCAAATAATTCGATACTGTATATTCGTATTCTTTGACTATATCCGGTTGTCCCATACCCGGGGATTGACGATAATTATAAACGGACGGTAATGCTGGTTTACCAGACTCATCAGGAAATCGCATTACGCCGGCTTGATAATTAACCGTTTCGGTCAGTCCAGTTGGTGACTTTACTTGCGTCAGGGTAAAATTACCCGCACCAACATCGTCATAATTAAACGACCAAACCAGCTCCCGAGAGGTCGATTTATTCGTCACCCAATAGAGATATTCATTAACAAAATCCAATTGAAACGTATAGCTTTCTGTTTTTCCTGGCCAAAACGTTATCCTAGCCCAATCTGAAAACTGATAATCTATTTTACATAGGACATCCTTAGCATCTTCAATTTTTGTTAAATTAACGTACTGCCCTCTATTTTCCCAGGTCAATTTAAGCGGCCATCCGAGCGGGGAAAAAATTTTCTGAGGCAGAAACAGGTTATCGCCATATTTATAAAGATACTCCGTTTTTCCATTCTTATATTTTATAATATAACCGTTCTTTATTTTTTCAAATTTAAAATTATTTATTTTTTTCTGTCTAACATAGACACTGTCATTCCAATCTTCTGTCTTGTATCGCTCGCCGCTGCTTAATATAAGCAATTTATTATTTTTATCGTAAATAGAAATTCCAACAGAACACCCAATGCCAAATCCACATATATTGCTAGTGCTTAAATGTGAATAATTCAACGTGAAAAGAAAATCAGGTCCAAGGTTGTCATTTCCAGTTAATTCGGCCAGAACCATGTTCACCGTAAACAGGCCGGTTCTAGGATCGACACCTCCCTGTACAGCACTGATAAAATTTGTCGCTTGGGTATAAGGTAATTCATTCATCGTTTGAATCCGTTTCGGTTTGATAATCTATCAAAGAACATTTCTCGCGCAAGTCTTCATAGGTTAATTTAAGTGGGTTTCCCTCTTTATCTAAATCCCTAACCAACACCCTAATAGCAACTTGATTGCGTCCGTTAGCGTAAATCCTTGCTTGGTTGGTAGGATGTCCCGGAAATGCAAGCTTTATTACACTAAAGCGATAAAAATTTTCCCAGCTCATTTCGTTCTCCTATTCATCATCTAGTTGTAATGGTAATTTTCAAAGCATGGCTAACCAGAAATTTCCTTATGCCGCAAGAAAAGCACTGATTTCTTTCGCCACTTTTCCCTGTAATTCTCGCGTTTACTCGGCTGCAACTCAAGGTGGTGGAGTATCTCTCCATTCCCAAGATAAATAGCAATATGATTTGGGACCGGAGAATTTATTTTCATTAAAATAAGATCTCCACAGCGCAACTCTTTCGCGGGTATTTCTTTAAATCCTTCTTTTTTATAATTCTCCATATATAAATTAGCGTCTTTCTCCCACCAAAAATCTGGCCGATCGTAATCATTCAACTTAATCCCAAAATTCTTTTTGTAATAATCTCTGGCTAATGAATAGCAATCATAGACACTATAAATAAACGGCCGCCCCACTAATGGGAGATCAACGGTCGGCAGAAATTGTTCTATTTTTAACTCTGGCCAGGAAATAATGATATAGGGTGCCTTATTTTCATTGCATTGTGCTTGATCTTCTTCCGTTGAATGAGCAGATTCATCCGAGCGAAACATCACCGTATGAATAATGTCTCCCTCATTACGCGTACGCGCATATTCTTCGTCACTTATCTTGCTTTGCTTCAGAGGATCATCAGCAATATTTTTGCAAGGTATGTATGAATGATTATTATCTTTATAAACCAAAACTCCAACACGCCATCTCAGGAATGGTTGATTTAATGTGGTCCGCTATAAAAGGGGGGAGGATTCGATCGACTTTCCTTTCATTTTCCAAGTTATTATTCATGTCCATACACTCTCATAAATTAAAATAATAATAAAATTTTTAAATATTAAAATATTTCATTTCAGTTCATATCATATCACAAATAAATTTATTTTGCATGCGTAATTACGTTTGTTATTCAAACTTTCGTTAAATTATCCCTTTATAAATAGAGTATTTTAATTCTCGCTGTGAAAATTTTATTAAATAATAATTTAATCAACGCTAGATTTATTTTTTCTTGAAAATTAATCATGCAAAACATAGAACATTCTTGCGGATAATTATTGCTTTATAGTTTAAAAAAATTGCATAGAGACTAGTTGCAATCCGATTCATTTATCTTTTAATTTTCTAATTTATATCACAGAATGCAAAAGTAAAATTAACTTAACTCTGTATTTATCAGTATTTTTTAATTCTTCTTTAATAATATACTGATATCCTTGTAAAAGGATTCCAGAAATAGGAGGTTGTATCATGATTAGATCTTATAGCTCATTCAGAGATAGAAAAAAAATAAAATTAACCCATACTTTTCTAACTTCTATTGGCTCTCTTCCTGACAGCGTGCTGAATCATTCCGTCGGAGCTTTTTGTGACGATAACAGTTTAGCTTTTTTAGCTCACACTTCCCAACATCACTATACGCTGTTTAGAAAGAACAAAACGGGTCAATTGAGAAAGCGAGCTGTCAATCAATTGTTGTTGCATGTGGTTAACGGTGAACAAGAAGAAGCGGAAGCAATGATAGCAAATAATCATGATTTACTATTAGAAATAGATCAAGTCCCCGCCTACGCTCAAGACACGATAGTTAAGGAAACCCCTTTTCGAGTTGCCTTAGCTGGAGAGGATGATCAGATGGCTGCAATGATAGCGGCGTATCTTGATGAATATTATCCCGGTGAAAAATTAGAGCAATATCAAGCGCAATTTCCGGCTGGGGAAGAAAAGGTTGAGAATTTGCGACAAGAAGAGGATTTAATAGCACTTCAAAAAATTGTGACTGCTATTAGCCAAGCAAGTAATAATGCCTGTGAGCAGATGTCCAATAATGAGGATAATATTGCCGAGGACGATGAAGAAATGCAACGATTGGCTGCTGTATTTTACGAATTTAGAGAACATTTAAAACCAAAAAACACCATCGAAACTGGCAAACAATTTAATATTCAATTGCTGATTGAAGCTTTCAAACTCTATGATAAAAACTATGAAGTTTTCGGAGGGTGGAATAGTCATAAAAATAATTTAGTTTGGTGTAAAATTATTGGTTATATCCAACGATTTTTACCGGCCAGCTATGCGCAAGCTTTAAGCCAAGGTGTTAATTTCATCATTGAGGAAGGTGAAATTTTGCAACGATCTTTCAATTTTCGTTTTGGAATTGGGAAATTTTTTCCTCTTGATTTGGACCCTCAAATTCGTTTGGGCTATGATTATGCAGTGGCGTGGCCAGCTGTGGGCGGTGAGCTATTGGAAAAACTCTATCGAGCAAAAACAGCCGCATTACATCGCGTTACACACAGTCCCTGCAATCCAGCAGTTAATCTAAGGGACTAAAACACCGTAAGCGCAGATCAGACCTAATCGTTCGATAGCACATCTTTGAATGGGTTTTTTTACACGTCATCGAAGAGATAATTCCCTTCCTGAAAAAGCAGCGTATGTGCCGTAGAAAAAAATCGACAACAGCCCACGTTTTTTTGAGGGCATTTCTCGTTGTAGTTTTATGGGAGCGAACTGGTGTGGGTATAGAGTTATGGATTCTTACTTCTCAAAGTCTTTGATGTTGATGGCGCAGACTCCGGTGCTGGATTCTGTAGCTGCTCTTTAAGCTGTATCAAATCAGATTGCCTCACTTCACGTAAGGCGGTTATGGCCGCCAAATCGTTACACGCCCATTGACGCCCCACACGCCAACACGCTCCCGCGACAGCCCGCATGCACCCGCGCATTATTGCAAAATTAGTACCAAGACCGGCCGGAGAAAGAGGAAACCATGATTCATCCGCACCACTCACATAATTGTAGAAATTGTGCCGCCGCGGTAAGTTTTTTTCATTAAACCTTGGTATTGGATCAAATGACCGATCAGGATAACAGTACTCATTGCCCACATGCACCGGCACCATGCACTGCGCACCACCGACTTTTTTACGCCAGTGCTCAACACATTCTTCAAAGCTCCAACGCTCCACATTAGTTACGTAGGTTTGTAAGGCATCAATCAGTGGTGAAAAGTCATAATGAGCTTCCCGAATGATTGTTTCTCGAGTTTCTTCTGCTTCCCTTTCCGCATTCATCACTTTTTCAGAAAGGGTGTAAGCAATCCCGTTTGTCTCAAGATCAATTAATTGCTGTAATGCCAGTGGTCTTTGCTCTTTTGGAATATAATTGAATAACATTCTATACATATGCGAATCATATGCCCATAGGACGTATTCCCATGCGCTGATATTTTTAAATGTTTGACCGGAATAATCCGTTACATCGCCTCTAGCAAAAAGAATTAAAGCGGGATTCACTTTTAACATCGCTTCAACTTGACCTTGTTTTCCCTGAACAACCAGCAATAAAAAATGCTGGGTCAACCTTTCATTAATTGCTCCCCATAAGCGTGGATCTCTTACAACTTGTTTATTCAATTCTGCTATTCCTCCTAATTGCTCTATGAGGCGATCTATCATGATATCCTTTAAGGATGGAACAGTTGCAAACAAACCAGCTGTTTGGCTAGAAGGACTTTTTTTTTCTTCGCTTTTGCTTTCTCTGAACATACGCATATCTCGCTTTTAATCAACTCTGATAAGAATATCAACGTTTGCTTAAAAAGGTATTAATAAAAAATGCCTTTACACTAGAAATGATAAAGATCGGCTTTTGCGAAGGTCAAAGCGGGTTTATAACCAGTCAATCATCATTATTATCACTAAAACGACTACGTTTTGCGCCAATGTCTAATGACAGTTTTTAAAGCTGTTGTTTGCATACACACGCCATTAAACTTTAAAGTTCAAATAAGACATTCACCGCACTATCAGCGAATTGCCACCCCGGTTTGATTCGTTTTAGAACGTGGCAAGGTAAGAATCATTCCTTCACCCACAAAGGAGACTTGTTCCCATCTCAGCGAAACCAATTCCGAGCGACGAAACGCCCCAAAAAATCCCACTAACAACAGCGCTCGATCTCGTGTGTTTTTTAATGAGGGGCTTTCCTTTAAATAACTAATTAACTGATCCAAGTCTTTTAATCGCAATGCCATTGCTTGCTTTTTCGGTCGACCATGTAAGCGGGCAATCCCGCGCATGGTTTTTAGGACCAAAGGGCTTTGGGTAGGATCCGAAACGCTTTTCAACTTATGCCACTGGCGCAAAGCGGTTAATCTTCTAATAAGCGTTCGCGGGTTGTAGTGATCGGCACATGTCCGTAAATAGTGTTCGATGCTTTCAGGCGTTGTTGGTAAGGTATGGCCGCAAGAGAGAAAATGCTGAATATCCGCTCGATAGGCCAATCGCGTGTTTTCACTGGTGGCGGCATGCACATAATCGCTCCCCTCTTCTACTAACGTGTTCTTAGTAGCTATCGGTTTTAGTGAATGAACCATAAAAAACTTTCCTTTTTGTTTTTTATTTCCATTGAGAAAATTTACACATTTTTAATACAAGCTAAAATGGGCTGATTCTTTTTTGCATTATACCGCATAAATTCCCTTATAGGACCTAATAATTTTCCCTCCTCAGTACTCCAAAATCCCCCCATAATATCTCCGGTGATTAATCTCCGGTTACTAGAGATAAAAATAGGAGATTGTAAATGGACAAAATTAGACCATGCTCTGTGCCCAATAAACAAAAAAATATTGTCGATTACAACGGGTTAAGGGGTTTCGTACGCTTTGAACTTCAAGTGGCTACCGAAGCAAAAAAGCGCTTTTGACGAAATGGTTAAGGTGGCGGCCAAAGAATACGTCGAACCCTGGAGTGACTGCCAACGCATTGGCAGCAAATGAATACAAACGGCGCACGAATCAATACCAGAAACTGTATGAGGCGGCTGATAACTACAATGAAGAACTTAGGATGCGACTTAAAGAAAACGGCCTGCCTGTCAATTGAGGACTCTTTCTATCAGAACGGCGATGCATTTAATCTGCGATCACACTCAATGAGGGTAAAATCTTCGCATCGCTACTCGGGCTATCGCTCTTTCACAAAGGTCAATAAAGGTGCATAGTCTAATTTATCGGCTGCACGAAGTGCAGAAATATATTTTTTTCGAACGGGTGATTTTACAATCAGGTCTTCTGCCCTTCCCCACGAGAATCTTTTTTCTCCTTGAGATAGCAAAAGAATATCGGTCATCAATCGGGCGTGGCGCCCATTGCCATTGACAAAGGGATGAACAGCAACCAGCCGATGATGGAAACGGACAGCCAGCTCATCTAAAGGATAGCTCTTATTTTTTAGTTGATAACGGAGGTCATCCACTAATACGCGCAGCTCAACGGGAATACCTACCCAATCCACACCAATATTTTTATTTGATGTACGGAATTGACCCGCCCAACGCCACGTTTTCCCGAACATTCGGCGGTGCACTTTTTTGACAAAATCAAGGGTAGCGATTTCAACCAAATCAAAATACTGACGACTCACCAAAGTTTCTGCTTCAAGAATATTGACTTGTTCCCATTCGTTGAGTTGGTTTTGGGTCGTAATGTGACCTGGATCAATCCGCTGGCTTCGTCTGGATCCAACGGTGTTGCACCCTCAGCGTATTCAAACACGTTTATTCTTCCCAGAAATGTTTCCAGGACTTGCGTAATAGCTCATCCGTTAAATCTTCCACTTGCTCTTCAAACCATTTTTTTTCAATGGCTTGGTTTTCCAGCTCCATCGTGTGTGCTGTTCGTTCCATTTGTGCTTTGGCCACTTTTCGTGCCTGATTTCTCACTGTGTCTTCTAAGCTGGTTTTAGGAACAAAACTGTAAACAAATGTGCAATTCAACGCTTCGGCCACGGATTGTAAAGTCCGTAGTGTAACGGCCCCTTTCACTTCAGACGTTTCTATTTTTACCACCCGTGAAGGATCAACGCTCAGGCGTTTGGCCAATTGCTTAATAGTCAACCCCAAAGCTTTTCGCAAGGTTCTTACCCACCCTTGTTTGGGGGTTAAATGGATGCCCTGTTCTTTGAGGGCCAGTAACCGCTGATCGAGCTGTTTTAAGGTAATGAGACTGTCTTTCATAAGTGCTTACAAATATATGGCTTAATCTGTATCACATTAAGTATATATAAATAGGCACAAATGTCAACAATTAGTTATAAATATATATTTAAATAGCGAGTTTGACACATCCGATTTTACTTGTTCATAGCCCTGCCTGTAAATGTCACATCTTAAAGAATTTAACTTATTAAATCAAAGACTTAAATAAACTAAACTAACTAAATTAAACTATAAATAAACAAAACAAACAGTTTGTTAGTGGTATCCTTTAGAATTATAAATTAATACTTAAAAATCAAAAAGATGTGTAACTCAAGTAACTTGAGTGCCTCACGAACGTAAGATTCTTTGTAGAATCGCTGTCCTCCTCAACCGATCTAAAAACTGCTATATTATCTCCGGTGAAAAAGGATAAAAATGGTATGGATAAAATCAAATCAATTCCGACGCGCCACAAACCCAATGCCCAAAAAAAATACCGGCGTTCGCAAGCCAACAAAGGATTGGTTCGTTTCGAGCTCCAAGTGCGCGCGGACGCCAAAAAACGATTTGAAGCGATGGTTCAAGCCGCGGCTGAAGAATACCCAGAGCCCTGGAATGAGCGTCAACGCATGGCCAAAGCGCGTGCACGAATCTTTGAGGAAATCACCCAAGGTACTTTGCACGAATTTTTTACTCTCAAAGAGGAAATTGAACGGCTCAAAGAGGAAGTTAAAACGCTTTCCCCTCAGTTTTTTCAATCCGAAAATATCGCACCAACACCCCTTCCCGAGGCGATTCGTTCGCTGCCTGATAATCCACAGCAATTGAAAGCGATACTGGCTAAAATTTACCAGACCGGTTTGCAAGCTCAGCTCGCGGTTAAAGAATATAAACGACGCGCGGAACAATACCTCAAGCTTTATGAAGCCGCTAGTAATTCTAATGAAGAACTTAAAAGTCGTTTGAAGAAAGAACAAGATGTAACTTTTGAGGATTAATATTTCGATAAAGTCTCCAAAGAGAACATCCTGCAAACGTCCCCCCTCGCGAATCTGAATTTCCCGTCCCGCAAACGTCGCGCCTGTCTATTAAGTGTATTCATCCACCAAGCTTATAAACTCTTCAAATGACAGAATTCCTCCCATATGCTGTTTTTTATGCTCTTTCACAAAATTGTGAAAGCAAGCTTTAACCCCAACATGCTCAAAACCATTTTTCTTATACCAAGAGTAAAAGACTTTATTACTTTTATTTGACTTCAATTCAACCTCAAAATCCATCACTAGAGCATCCTTCTCAGCATCCGTTAGTAATGTAAGATATTTGTTTATTTTATCCTTAACGTATTTTTCATATCTATTTCTTCGTCTTTCTTCCCTTTCTTTCTCAGCTTCTTCTTCTAATTTCCTCTTCATTCGTGCTTCACTAATAAGCATCTGGCTCGACTTGCTGGCTTTATAATCTTTTCGTAATGAGTCTATTAAATACCCACTAAGGCCGCGTATCTTCCCTTCTTGAAAACTACTGGAATTTATAATGATGTTCACTTTTTCACGAATGAACGCTATATCATACTCTGTAAGCAAATCTCGAATAAGAAGCGGAGATAGACTAAATGTATTTGTTAAGGTTTCTTCTAACTCTGCATTAATTAGGTTTGAGATTTTTTCGGATGACGCAAGGTGTTTTTTATTCAGTTTAAATCTAATCTTTGTGACTTTTTGGTTTTGTCTCTCGATTTCTGGTAAGACCTGAATTTGTGATAGGTTATTTACCTCATTCACTGCAATATTGAGTACTCTTTTTTTAAAATCTTTAAATGAAGTGTATTTACCGCCTAAAACTCCCATGAGTTTTCTAAAAACATCTAAAGGAAACCAAGGTGTCTGTGACAGTCTCTGGTAGCGAATACAGTTTTCATATAATGCTAAACCATAGCTTGATTTAAATTTTGACATGGTTTTTACATCTATTCTTCCATAAATTTCCGGCTGGAAAAGCAATTCTTTCATAATATGACTGTACTCATAAGTACAAACGCCTTCCGCCAGCTGAGCCGCTGATAGGATTGAACTTGCTTTCCAATTTTTTTCCTTCCCTGTGTCACAATCGATTACATTCCATTCAATTGCGGTTGTGATTAACCCAAGTAGCGCCCTTTTAAGCTTTCCATAGTCATTGCTGTTATATCCTATTAATTTGCATAAATCTTTTGCTGAAATTTGAAATTTGAGCTTGTAGGGTAACTCTGGATAAGCATTAAATAAAAGTGCATTGAATAACTTTCTTTGCACCAAAGTAAGGTTATTTGAACAATGAATAGCATTGACATGCTTTTTCAGTTCGACTCTTTTGTCCGTAGCCACAGCCAAATTCATTCGTTTCTCCATCAATATTTGGCTCAAGCTCCAATCCGGGAGCTCCGGATTGGGCGTCAATCCGGAGCTCCGGATTGACTTAATTCAATTTCTAGTTGGCTTTTAATTTTCTCACACATGGTATCCATATCTACCCTGTTGAGGATTTCTTTATTCAAAACAATGCAAGGCGCGCCTCGATGATCAATTTTAAACGTAAAAAGCTTTTTCCCATCTTTAGTCTTATATTGTTTAGTTGCCTGCAACCGCTGTTTTGTTTTGCTGCCTACTGGTTTTTCGACAGCACTTTCAAGTTTAGCCGGTGAAGTAATGGACTTACCAATATCTGGTGCAATAGCAATAAGTTTTGCGTGATTTTTTGAAGATTTATTGAGTAATTGAACTATTTTAAGCACAATGCTTTTGGACAACGCATGGATGTTTGGAATTTTTTTGACAATAGCACTTGGTATCTTTGTATACGCCATCAAATCATTCAAGGTAGAAGGCGATAATCGCAATTTCTCGGCGAGGTCTTTTTCCTTTTTGAAAACCCCTTCTTCTATCAAACGTTTGTATAGTATGGCGTTTGAATAATTGCTGACGTCGTTCCTAAGTTTATTTTCTGCGTCTTGAAAAGCGATTGCATCTTGAACATTAGGAATCTCTTTGAGAATCGCTAAAAATGGGATACCAAGGTTAAGACAGGCTATATGTCGTCGACGACCGAAAATAATTTCATATTTAACGTCATCATGTGGGTGAGGGTGTTTCCGAATAAGGGCTGGCTGTAGTTGTTTATTTGATTTAATTGATTCGATTAATTCGTTTATATTGCCAAGTTCCTCATCTTGTCTATTAGCATACTCCCAGGGCTCACATTCTTTTGGATCCACAAAGATCAATTCATGTTCGGTAAACTCAATCCCCGCTTGTGTTTTGAAATAGGAGGGTGCTGCTTTATTTAATACGACGGTACCTTCGTTAGATTCTGCTGAATTTTCAATTTTTTTAATCTGGCCATTTTTCATTAACATACCTAACGGTCCAGAGTTATGAATGTTTCGCTTGCTGTTATCCATTGACGGTTTCTCCTAAAGTTGTTAGCACTTTTACTTGGCTTTTCCATATGTCTTTAAAATTATTAATTATTTCCATGTTGACATCGTCAAGGTGTTGAAGGGCTCTACGATAAGCCTCTCGACTTCCTCGTGGTTTTGATACATCATAGATCGTTCCTATTTCATTTGCCGCCTTCGATACTTCAACAGTCTCACACATATGGTTAGAAAGAATATACCGGCCAAATTGCTCGCGCATCATATTTTCCATTTGCAGAGCCTCATTGCTGCTGTTGTGCTTTGATAGAAGTATTCTCAAATAGTCCAACTTTTTGTTCGATAATTCTCTAAACATATTACGTAAAGTTGCTGTGTACATGATGAAGCTTGAGTAATCATTCATGCTGGGCGGAATAGGAATAATCATGCCATCACAAGCAATAATGGCGTTTAATGTGAGTAATCCCAAATTAGGACCACAATCAATAAGTATTACATCATATTGATTTTTAATTATTTTTAGAGACTCTGCCAACCTTAGAAAAGGAGAACCTAAACGGTCGTTGTTGTTTTCTTTATCGTTTGGGAGGATTAAATCGCAATCTTGTATCGCTAGATTGGCAGGAATAATATCGAAACCATCAAAATGTGTTTTAAGAACGATATTCTTAATGTTGTTCGGATCTGAAATTAAAGTGTTGGTAATCGTGTCTTCGTAACGTAATTCTAAGTCAGGGATCAGTCCTGAGCTTATAAGGGTTGCTGTGCCTTGAGCATCAAAGTCGAGAAGGAGGGAACGTAAGCCTTCAATGGCTATTTTTTTACCTAAATCAACTGCCGTTTCTGTTTTCCCGACGCCGCCCTTTAAATTCGATATTGCTATTGTTAATGGTTTAGAGCCTTTAGGGCGCTTGTAACGGGTTTTTGCCTTTTCACGCAAATTGTTAATCGCAGTAAGCGTGTACTTTTTTATTTTCCTTCCGTTCTCATTTTCTTCAATTATGATTCCAGGAACTTCGTTATCGGATTCCAATAGTTTTCTGAAAGTAGGCGCGGAGACTCCAACCATTTTCGCAGCTTCTATCGCACCCCACGTCCGAGATTTTTTTCTTTTATCTGGGCTAGTAATATAATTTCGAAGTGTTAATAGCATTTCGTTACCAGCTTGGTAGAATTTGTCCATTAATTGTTCGGGGGTTTCTGTACCGTAGGGGGTAATTTGTGTTTCTAGCATGACGAGTTCCTTTGTAAACTATGAATTATTTCATCCTTTTTAAAAAATATCTGGTTTTTTATGAAAATGCAACTTTTTTATGAAGTTTCTATTTACAAAAGAAACACAACGTGTTTTAATTTTTTTAATTAGTTTCTGTTGTTTACAATTTATTAATTGCTTAATTTTCATGATCTTGAAAACTTTTAAGAGACATTAGCAGGATAGGAAGCGACGTTTGCGGGTTGATATGCGACATTTGCAGGATAAAGCGAGACGTTTGCGGTATTGAAAATGAAAGGAGTTCTTGCTGGTTGAGACATTTGCAGGATGGAGGAGACGTTTGCGGTACGCGATAACGTAAATGTATTGAAAGGAAAAATAATGGCTGATATAGAATTGAAAGGCTTAAAAGGTCTAAGGGATTTGAAGTCATTAGCGAACGCCTCTAAAACAAACGATTTCGTTGCTCAAAATTTATATTTTCTCTCCATTGATTTACTACAGACGGGTAAATATCAGCCCCGAAAGGGTTGGATAAAAGAATCTTTACAGGAGCTTGTGAATTCAATTAAATCTCAAGGCATTATACAACCACTCATTGTACGTCAAATTCAAACCAATCGATATGAAATCATTGCGGGAGAAAGACGCTGGCGCGCAGCGAAAGAAGCGGGGTTAAAAAAAGTACCTGCCATTATCAGAAATGTTGATGATACTACAGCATTAGCGTTTGCGCTTATTGAAAATATACAACGGGAAAATCTAAATCCAATTGATGAGGCGCTTGCTTTTTCTCGTTTAAGGGACGAATTCTCTATGTCACACGCTGCGATTTCGGAAACAGTTGGACGTTCGCGTACCGCTGTAACCAATATTTTGCGACTGCTTTCTCTTGACGATTCTGTTAAGGTTTTGTTACAAACGGATAAACTAGAAATGGGCCACGCGAGAGCATTGTTAACGCTGCCAAAGGATCAACAAATCTTATTTGCGCAGAAGATTATTGATAAAAATTTAACAGTTCGTGAAGCGGAAAAGTTAGTGCAATTCGCTAAGACACCGAAAGAAACCAAGCCCGCGCCCTATGCTGACGAGGTCCAGGGATGGGTCAATCAATTATCCAGAAGCTTGTCTTCAAAGATTGCGATCAATATTAATGAGAAAGGGGAAGGTAAAGTAATTATTCATTTTACATCGCCGGAAGAAGTCGATTGGCTTGTCGAGCATTTTACCGACAAGGCTGAGGAGTAACAGTGGAAGTAGAAGAACTAGAATTACTAGTAAAAGATTTACAGGATTTAAGGATTACGTGATCTCGCAGGGACAGTGGATTGGGAAAGAAGGGAGGTTGTTGATTGGCCAGGTTTCGGCGAAACGAAACAATTGCCGATATATTTTCAAGGATAGTAGGCCAGAGAGATCGGCAGCGGCGTTCACCGTACCATGGAGCTTATGACTGATGCTGATTTAGCAAAGCCTTCTATAGAAAATAGTGCTTTGCCTAAGGTTAAAGTGGGCAAATTGGTTCGGAAGAAAGTTCGGTATTAATTTCGGATTACAAACCATAGAGCAATTCCAAATGCTTTACGCTTTTGAAGATAGAGAACCAAAATTACTTGGCGATAATTACTTTATTGCAGATAGCGCTGACGTGATTGGTTCCGTTATTATTCACAATAATGTTTCAATCTTACCGCATGCCGTTATTCGAGCAGATAATGATGTAATTGAGATTGGTGAAGGAAGCAACGTCCAAGACGGCGCTCTCTTGCATACGGATCCCGGCATACCAATGAGGGTGGGTAAGGGAGTGACCATTGCCCACAGAGCCATGCTGCACGGCTGCACGATTGGGGATCATTCGTCATTGCCATAGGCGCTATTGTAATGAATAACGCCATCATCGGAAAAAATTGTATAATTGGCGCGAATGCTTTGATTCTTGAAAATCAAAAGATCCCTGATGGCTCTTTAGTTATTGGGTCTCCGGGAAAGGTAAAATCTCAATTATCCCAAAAACAGATCGAGGAAATGCAAGGATATGCCAAGCATTATATTGAAAAAATAGATCGGTTTAAACATGAATTGAAGGTTTTTCAGCGAGTGAAATAAGCCATAAGGAGAAGAGAAAACAATTAGGGCAGAAAACTATTCGACAACAATTTAATTGAAAATGCGATTTGGGCGCTTACTTTAGGCAAAAAAATTGGATCTTTAAAAAAAAGACCCTCAAATACAAAAATCGTAGCACTTTTTTATACATTAATTTGTTTGAAGCTGAGGCTGTGGGAATTTGGATGTCGATAAAATTAAATATTCAGTTTACAAGGTCGTTTACTGAACGCTTACAATCAACCAACACTAATCCTCTGATGATAAAATGTTGATAACCCCGTATTGTATCGCTAACTGAATGAGCTCAACGTCGGTTTTAACTCCCAATTTCTCAAACATTCGATAGCGATGGGTATTGACGGTTTTATAACTTATGCAAAATATAATTTTTCTAAATGATTAATGAAAATAATGCAGGCCTATGTGAAAAGCTGTTTAATACAAAGAGGGCCAAATTGTGCTTTTGCTCATTAAGCGTAGGATCACGAGGTCCTTTTTAATAATAACCTAAGTTAGTGATACTCCATTATACAATCACCTTTTAATTATCTTTCCCCCCTTCTACGTTGTTATTAACGAGTCGTAATAATCGTGTTGGTGTATCTTTACCGTAGCATTGCTGCTTCTGTTCGAGGAATTGAGATTTTTTTGAATCAGCTACTCCCTTAAGGTAAGCTGTCTTATATATAATAACAAAAGCACTTTCAATGGACATATTTCCAAGTAAATTTAAGTCCGCGCATAAACTCGAACCCGGTATCTTTCGGATTTCAAATTGATCGCAAGCGATTCCGTATTCATTATTTCTATATTCAGCAACCAGTTTTATTCTCTGTTTATTTTTATTAAAATCATCAAAAAATCCTTTAAGATAGAGTAAATCTTTAGGATTCATTTCTTCATAGTAAGAGGGGTTCAGAAAGAATTTTGCTAATAGATATATTCATTGGTTCGAGATATCCCAATTCATTAACAGTGCAAAAGGGAGTATGATTCTTAACATATACGTATTTATCCCCATTAAGCTTATAAACGTACTTCCTACGACCTCTTTCGAACAATTTTTTTAAAAAATTAAACATTTTTATTTTATCCAAATACAGTTAGTTTCAATAAATTCTTCAAATAGAAAGTAGTTTTTGTATCCGTATTTTTCTTCTATAATTATGTCACTCTCAAATTTTTTGATTTGATAGCAGGTAGCCGGTGCTGATGAAAAGAGTGTTTGTCTATATGAAATTGTGTAATCATTATGCACGTGTCCAAAGATAACCAATTTAACATTATCGTAAAGACAGATTATTCGAAGAAAATCTTGGTAGTTTAATAACATGTATTTATCATAAATTTTCCGGTTAAGGGGGATGGGATTGTGATGCATTATAATACACTTTTTTTTGTTACCCGAATTTTCTAAGTGATTCTGAAATAAGGAAAGGTCTTGATCTGTAAGTAAGCCATGGATTTTCCCGTTGACAACCGTGTTAACAAATAAAAAATCAAAAGTATTGAATGAGGTCACAGTTTCCGGCGAGAAAAGGTATTTCTCCGGTATAATTTTATTCATTAAATTAACATCATCGTGATTTCCTGGTATGACAAAAACTCTACAGGTAAGTTTTTTTAGCATTTCTAATAATTGTTTATAACTATTTTCTGTATAATCATCGGAAATATCGCCGGTGATAAAAATCATATCATGTTGACCCGACAAACTTATTGCGGAGAAGACATTCATTGCATTGCTGTATCTGCCTCTAGAGGTCTCGCAGTTTTCTGAAGTTAAGTGCAAATCACTGACTTGGGCAATTTTAATGCAGTTATCTTCCATACAAATTCATCCCACTATTTTTTGGTGAATATAGTTGTAGTAGACTATAATTAGTATTTATGTCATAAATATCCGTTGAATCAACTTTCGAACTTATTTCGGAGATGAGTCGAATCAACCATACAGTCAAAATACAGAAGACGATTTTAAATAGCCAGGTGTCTAGACAAATATGTAAAACAGTTTTAATTGGTAGTACCCCGAAAAAATTTATAGGGTATGATATAAAAACCAGCAAGCCTTTTGAAAGTGCATTTGTTAATAAAAAACGAACTACCCATTTAGTTCCCTTTAAGTATACTTTAAGTTTTAAATTTAATAATGAATTAAAGAAAAACGCTATAGGGATTGCAATATTACCACTGATTAATATTCTCCACACTCCGGAAAATAGAGAATAATATTCATGTGAGAGAGGGATATTTGGTGGAGAAGGGAGGCGTGCGGTTATTGATAATAAAATTAACAATATATTTTGTGATAAAAGAATGATTAAAATCGCTCTTCCAGTTTCACGATAGCCATAAGTCTCAGTTATAACGATGAGTAATATAAAAGAAAATGGAAATAACAGGCCGCTCATTGCTATGTGAAATCCAAAAATTGACACAACTTTTAATAGAAACCAAAAAACCGCTCGCCAGTGAATTAACTCGTCTTCCTTATCAAGAAGAACCTTCAATGACAAAAAAAGCAGTCAATTATGGAATATCCGTGATTGCCTCACGTGAAGCAACATTTACCTATCAATCCGTCGTTGAAAAATCATTAAGCTATGGTAATGCTAATGTGAGTTTTAAGGCGGTGCAAATTGATTTAAGAGAGCGCGTGAAGTCAGGCGAGTTGATGACACGACAATCGCCGAGCGGTGATGTGTTGCTTGCCACGAAAGAAACGGTTGCATTAGAGCAAACGATTATCGACCAAATCAAATCAGGAAAAAACACGGTAACACCTTTTCTTCTGAAAGATGAAATCCAACAAAAACTTGATGCGTCTTCACTGACAGAAGGGCAAAAAGCCGCGCGTACTTTATTGACAACAACACAAGATCGTTTTGTGATGGTGCAAAGCTATGCGGGAACGGGTAAAAGTACCATGCTACAAACGCTGCAAGATGCGTTGAGTCAATCCAACATTATTAATAAAGAATCGATCATTGCGCTTGCCCCAACTCACAAAGCAGTCAAAGAACTTCAATCCAAAGGGATTGAAGCGCAAACGGTAAAAAGTTTTTTGGTAGGTGAGGCGCATTTGAGCCTGAATAATTATCGGCATCTCGATAATAAGCTCATCTTGCTCGATGAATCCTCAATGGTGGGTAATCGTGATTTTCAGCAATTGCAGTCCATCGTTGAAAAAGCGAAAAATTGTCATTGTGCGTATATTGGCGATAAAGCACAGCTTTTATCGGTAGAAGACGGTAAACCAGCCGAGATAGCGTATCTCTCTCGTGAGGCGGATATCGCGACGGCGACGATGAGTGAAGTGCTGCGCCAAAAAGATCCCGAGCTAAAAAAGATTACGCAGGAATTGATGATGAGCACACCAGAATCGGTTGATCGTGCATTAACACAGTTAAAGCAAAATGGTTGGGTTATAGAAGAATCTTCGGTGGATAGAAAGGGACCTATTTCTGATTCAGTACAAAAAATAGCAGAGCATTATTGTGCTTTGTCATTAGAAGAACGTACCAATACCGTGATCGCTGCGGCGACGAATGAAAATCGACAGACGATTAATGAAGCGATTCGTGTGATACGCCAAGGCAAAGGTGAGCTACAAGGCGAATTTGTCACCACTACTCTATTAATGGATTCACGATTGACTGATGCTGAGCTGCACCATTCTCCAAACTACACAGTAGGTGATGTCGTTAGATTAAATAATCAGTATCTCACCGTCAGCAAAACAAACCACGATAAAAATACGCTGATCTTAGAAGACGGTGACAAACAAAATAAGGTGCTAAACCTTGATCTTATGCCAAAGCGTGAAACAGTTGAATTGTTTCATCGAGAGACTACTCACATTCAATCCGGCGATATTTTGAAATGGACAAAAAGTGACAAAGAAAGGGGGCTGGTTGCTCATGAAAGCCTGCGAGTCACTCACGTTAATAAAGCGGAACACACTATTACAGCCCTATCAGAAAAGAGTGAGCACTTATCCATTGATCTTAACCAACCTCAGAATCAACACATCGATTATAATTATGCTTCCACAGTAGCAGGGTGCAACGGCGCAGTCCATCTTAATTTTGCTGGATAGCCACAATAGCCTTTCTAACACCATGCGCTTGCTCTATGTTGCCGTTACCCGATCCACACATCAGGTTCGCATTTTTACTGATAATTTAGAAGCTCGGCGGATAGAATCATTCTCGTATTAGACAATGACAAGCAAGACTGGCGGCAAGATAAAACTATACAAATAGCCATCAAGCAGATGGAGCAGCGTGGGAAATCGGTGAGGTGCATCCAGCCCACACTCTTAAATGGTCAAAAAACAGACTACAATGATCTTGCCAAAGCGGGTAAATTTAATGAAATTAAGCGTGACGTACACCACGTTACTGAACCAATAGAAAGAGTCAATAACAGAGATAAGATTGAAACCGCTCAAACAAGCAAAATAGCTCCTGAAAAATTAAAGGAGGTGGATCGTGAGCTGTTTGGGTGACTGATGGAAATCTGCTCGAGATAGGCAATGAGTACAGATTGACAAATAGTTCACTTAGTGATATAGTCTTAACAATAAGGGAAGTTATGAGGATATTTAAAACACGCTATTTCCATCGATGGGCAAAATCAGAAAATCTGTCCGATAGCCAACTGAAAACGGCCATTAGTGAACTGATGAAGGGATTACACGATGGAGATTTAGGTTCCTATATCTATAAAAAACGGATTCCTATACTAGGTAAAGGAAAACGAGGTGGGCTTCGAACAATAATTGCTTACCGAGCAGAAGATAAAGCTTTTTTTGTATATGGTTATGCGAAAAATGTTCAAGCCAATATAACTCCAAAAGAAAAGGAGGCGTACAAAAAGTTGTCAAAAACTTATTTTGATATGAAAGAATTAGAGCTTCAATCATTATTAAAAATAGGCGAACTGATAGAGGTGCTGTGATGAAAGATAAAAAAAAGAAAAGTAAAACTCGTTTTAAACCTTTATCGCCCATTGAGGCCGTTCATGAATCTGCAAAAGGATTATATGATGCCGGTGTTATTGACGCGACAACAATGCATGAATTTGATGCATTGTGTTTGACTCCAGTCCGTGAATTATCGCCTCGTGAAATTAAGCGCATTCGAATTCATGAAAAAGTGAGCCAGGCCGTTTTTGCAAAATATTTGAATACCAGTGTTTCTACGGTAAAGCAATGGGAGTTGGGTGAGAAACACCCTCGAGGCACTTCATTAAAATTACTGAACCTCGTTGATAGAAAAGGCCTTCAAGCCATCGCTTAGTTCAGCAACTCAGTGATAAAAATATCATCAAGGCTATCCAGGTTGATTGGGAAGGAGTTTGATTAATCTTTGACAGATTCCATTACAGATTGTTTAATTTTTTCTAGGCACTCTTTTGCCGACTCAGACTCAATGGTGACTTTTTTAGAGTCATATACACACATCAACACTTGGTTCAGTACGTTCATCAGACGCAAAAACTGCTGTTTATTTTCGAGTCAATTTTTAGATTCTCGCTCTTCACCCATTAAATAAGAAGCAATGATTTTGCCTGCGGCATGGGAGAATGAGCAGTCATTTTTTTCAGCATAATCACGCAATAGTTCATGGGTAGTCCAGGCGCGCTTTTAGCGCGCTGCGCACGTAGTGCGCTGGGTCCCCGCCTGCGCGGGGACGACGAGGGAGCGGGGATGACGGGTTTAAGTTTTAGGCATACAGGGATTTCAGAGGTTAAAACTAGGCTTCGATAGACAATCATTATCCTAGTTTTCGTTAAATAATTGATTATAGCCGAGATATTTTTTTTGAATTCTCAGCGTTTAATACTATGGGCAAATTAAAATTACTTAAGTTCACCTTTGCTCCACTTCGGTAATGGTGTGCTGTATAGTTAACATAAAATAAAGCACTATCGTAAATTTGCCAAGCTTTTTTTCAAGTTGTTCATTATACCGAGACACGTTCACATTTTTATTAATTGCGAAATATTAACTTTGAAATTATAATAAAGATTATAATAATTTAATCCTATTCAATTACAAAATATACCAATCTCTAGCACGACGCCAGCCAATGTGCTGACATACTTAACACTGCGACGTCTTTACTGAGGTTCTTTGAATAAGCCAAATGATGGGGTGAAATTCTTTATGACTGACGAAGAAGCAGCATTAGCTATTTTGAAAAAAACAAACTTCTTTGCCCAGGTGGTAAAAAACCAAAAAATTGGCGCATCGACCGTCGATTCCCTACAATGGCTGAGAGTCGAGTGTGAAAAAAAATGTGAAAATTTAGTAAACGAAAATCGGCTTTCTGAGAAGACTAAAGAAGGACATACGGTATACAAAGAGCTACAAAGAGGAAAGAATTTCAAATAGTTGTTTCTTCCGTTGGACAGCATCCGTCATACACTTCGCTGAGTACAACTCTCCAGAAGAAAAATATTCGCAGAAAGTCAGCTATCGAAAATAAATTTGTAAAATTTTTCCTGAATCCTATCTTTCTAAGGGTGGGGCACATCTACTTTCACTTTCGCTTTTGCTCTTGTAGGTCCGACGGTAACATCGGCTCCCACAGACTCATTCTGAGCGTGGATGGAGACCATCACTTGTTTAGGATCGATGGCAGTGCCGTCACCCTCAGTGATAGCAATTTCTAGCATTCCTTTCCAAGGGAAGTCGGAATTCTGCGGTTCATACGTAAACTTCAAGGCTTTGGTCACCCGCGGGCAAAATGTCTCATTTGCATCATCCATCACACTAATATGCACAACAGCCGGTTGCGTGTTTTGAACGTTTCGAGCGCTTAAAAGCGTAATCGTGTATTTACCGGTGGCTATTTTCTCGATTTCAGGATCCATAATGGCGCCGGGATTACCAAAGTAACTGTCGGGATCGATAGGGCCAATGGGGATTTGGCCAGAGAAGATTAAATGCGCTGCTAACATAATTTTTCCTCGTTTAATTAAAGTTAATGGAAATAAATTCGGCTTGACTGAGAAAAAAGAAATTTTATTATGAGTTTTTCTTGTTTTGCTTTTCCAAACCTTGGTTCTCAGTATAAAAAGCGATTTTCGATTCGAAAACTACAAGATATGGTGAAGGAAATTTAACTTTAAAAAGCTAGTTCTCCCACTCTATATTTATATCTTCTAGCTTTAATGAGAATAAATTTTTTTATTATATTTAAAAATAAATTAACTGAGAGAGAAATAAAACTTTTTAAAAGAATGGACGGCTGAAACTTAATTTGACTTCGAGTAGGAATTTTAATAAATTATGACTTTTCAGGAGGCAGGTTCGCTTTGTCATCCACTCAAAATTATTAAAGAGCGTTTCTCCTCTTTTCTGTTAAAGATACGAAAATATTATTTCGAAAAATTGAGGAAAAATGAAAGATTATGTTAAAGAAATTGATTTTCAATCTATAAAAAATAGCAATTGTGCTATTGAGGAAACTCTGCAAGAATGGTTAAGAGGAGCCAATAGTGTTGAAAAAGCACATATTTTTATAGTTTCCCCGGAAAACCAATCCTTCCCTATTTGTTCAAATCAAGTATCCTCCGCTAACCTCTTTAAATTAAAAATTCACGATATTAAAAGTGTAATAATCAATCAATTTAAAGTTTTCGGGTTGAAGTCAGAGCCGGTTATAAATTATATTTTGACTTACGGAGGAATTGATGGGTATTCCTCGGTTGGAGAAGCCTGCCTCTTTAAATTCGATTCCCTTATGGGAGTCGAAATACAACCTCGCAACCATAAAAAGACGTACGTTATCCATTCTGAAAATACCGTTAACTACATTGAAGCATTCAATTTAATATCTCTTAAAGAGAGAAGGGTGATAGGTCATTTTAGTGCTGTTTCTGAAATTAAGTTATCTGAAAATGGAGAAATTATTCACGTTTGTAAAGAGGCCAACCTGAAGATGTTCAAAGTGAAAAGTAAATCGCAAGTGCTTGTCGAGACAATCAGAAAAAATTTGTTTGAATTTCTAAAGTCCTTTTATCAAAGGATATGTTCATTATTTAATGAGCAAAAAAATTTAAGAAACCGAAATACCAAAATGAGGGGGCCTGGTATCGGATAGGAGAACATTGCAGCGGAATGACAGAACAAAGCACCATGTAGAGTTGTACTGATGTCGCAATACTTTTACCCAAAACATCACAATCGGGAGTTAGTGGCTTACATCGTTTATCTAATGAAGGTTGAGATAAACCTATGCGTTATCCACTGTTTCAAAATCGCCAGAGCGAACGGCAGAATCTAAAATCCTCCTCAATATCTCTTTCTTCCCATCTTCGATATGAGGGTCTTGATCTTTAAGCCATTGAGCTGTTTTATCGTAACCTTTAATGTAAGCATACCAATAGGCACACTTATCGAATTCGAATTCCTTTTCCTCTCGAGAAAATCTTTCTGCTGCCTGTCGTGGAGAGTCTTCTTGCAACTGTTCCTTCGCTTTTTCAGTAAGTCCATAGGCGCATTGTAGGCAAAAAGGGTTTTTACCAATTATTTTTAAATTTTTCAAAACAGCAGCATAAAGGGAGCTATTTTTAAGAAAATATTAAATTTGGAAATAATTTTGTAACAACAATTTTCAGAAAAAGCTGAACAAATAATATGCTCCAAAAAATGGATTCAGGGTATGGAAATTTTCTACTTTTTATTATCCCTTCCTTGTCAGGGCTTCTTTATTAATACCTTTTTAAGCAAACTTTGATATGCTTACTACATAAGGATTCACAGCAAAGGAGGTTTTACTCATGTCTAGAGCATATAATCCCAAAACCGATAGATCACGAAAACGAGCGCGTACGACTAGTTCTCCTAGGCAACAAGCAGAACACTAGCCAACAGGAAATTTTTCTGCAAACGCACAAGTCCAAAATCGTTCCCAAACTTTAGAGATAAAAGAGCCAGAAAGCAAAAAAACAAGGCTAGATAATTTTATTATTCCTGTCTTGCAAGATGAGGTGCTGAAGTATATGGGTATCAAAGTGCAAGATCTTGTTCCTCCTCCTAATAATCCTACTGTCAGTAGTAATAGTGTTGCCTTCTTTGTAGTTCGATTAGCGAACTTTTCGAATACAATTCTTCCTGTTTTCCTTGACCATGTGGCTAAAGGTAATCAGGTTGAAGTTGAGAAAACGCTAGAACAATACGGAGCTTTATTGTTATGGCAAGAAGGCCAAGCTGAAACTTATGCGAAAGATTTAAATGGAGATCCCGTTATCGTTAGAGGAACGGCTTTACAAATTGCCTTAGGAGCTGAAGATGAAGACATGGTTGAAGTAATTGTAGGTTTTTTAGATGCAGTGGACCCCGGTGAAAAATACAGGCAATACCAAGCGCAATTTCCGGCAGAAGAAGAAAAAGCAGAAAGCTTGCGACAGCAAGAGGATTTAGAAGCACTGCAAACAATCGTCACTGCCATTGGCCATGCCAGTCCTCGCGCTTGCGCACAGGTGCTCGATCACGAAGAGAATATTTCTGATAATGATGACGAAGCGAAAACGCTGCTGGCTGCATTGAACGTGTTTAGAAACGATGTAAAACCCAAAGGAGTAATCAAAACCGGCAAGCAGTTTAATATCCAATTGCTAATACAAGCATTCCAATTTTATGATAAAAATTATGAGACTTTTGGTGGTTTTAATAGTCCTAAAAATAATTTATGTTGTTGTAAAATAATTGGTTATTTACAACGTTTTGTACCGGCGTGTTATGCGCAAGCATTTGCACAAGGAATTTATTATATTGTGGAGGGTGGTGAAGGATTGCGTCGATCTTTTAATTTCGTTTTAGTGATGGCTCTTATTTTCCGCTTGACACCGTTCCTAATATTCGTTGGGGATATAATTGCGCTGGGGCGGGACTGGGATCGGGGGCGGCGGTGCGGGCGCTTGGCGCGCATGCTGGTCGGCGGTGGCGGCCGAGCCGACGTTTTTTGGAAAACTATGTCAAACAAAAACAACAGCAATGCAAAGAAACATGCAACAATCCGGCGACCACTCCTATGCCAGAAAGGACGCAGTAAAACCTCCTCATAAAGAGAACTAATTCATGAATGATGATGAGAAAAAAAAGCTTCTTGAAGCTTACCAAAATGCAGTATTGATTGAGCCACCAAAAGAATTACCCCCCATTTTTGTAACACCACAGACTTCTGATGAACCTCTTCAAAATCTTGCTATTACGTTATCAGCTTTTCCAATTGAAAATAGAGGAGGGGTGCAAGTATTTGAAGTTCCAAAGATAGCAGACGATTGTCGAAGTTATGTGGGCAGGGGCTATGACGCTTATGAAGATACTGCCGCAAAAGGACCGCAAGGACCCGCATGGAAGCCAGATTCAACTTGGGTTAAGCTGGAAAGCATCGAGGATTTTGCTTGCCGCAAAGGATTTGAAAAAGTTTACGTCTATGAAGGGCACCATTATGCGCGCCAATGGGGAGACGGCACCATTTTGGAAAAGCTAGGCTCAACACATTGGGGTGCGACTCCTGTTGTACGGTTGATAGATCCTCATGCTCTTATCGTAAAAAAATACTATGGTGAAGTTAAAGAAATATGGATTCGCCCCTATTTACACGGGTCTGTGCCCATTCCCTATCTTCGCGCTCAGAGTTCTTATCGAAGGGGACCATTTGGAAATTATCATTTGTTCAAGAGTGTATATAAAAAAGAAATCGTAATTCAGAAGATGACAAAAGATGATTGGGAGCCTCATTATCAATGGGCTAAAAAAGAACAACAACGACAACAACAAGCAACGGCTCAATTTTTTAAGCCACAAGAAGAAAAGCAGCAAGAATCAAAAAAATTTATTAATTCATTTTTGGTAAGATTATGTGAAGTATTACGCATATTTATCTCCGATGAAAATAGAGAACCACGAAAAATCGATCCAAGTTAAATTTAAATGAAGATTTCAAAAAAAAATGTTTACCTTAATTGTTTTTAAGAGATCCTGAATTTGGAGTTGTTTTTTCCAACTACATCTCAGCTTTCTTTTACTTTGCACCTTTTTAAAGTCCTTAGAAGCATGAAAGCAAAGTATCCACTAGACAATTTGATACGCCATAAGACGTTTGCTCTTTCTCACTATCACTATCACTATCGCTTTCTGCCGTCTTGGATGCTGAAAAGAGGCTGTTTGAAAGCCGATTTTCTATTGAAGGTCTCTCTCTTGAAGAGTCCTTTTGAGCAGTGCCTGCAGAATCTATCTCTAACGAATACCAAGTAATTTTCTTGCTATCTGGGTTCAGTTCAGCCAGCTTGGTATTCCCCTCGAAAGGATCGTAGGGAGCGTATAACTTCTTACCGTCAAGACCATCTGAAAGTAATTTTTCGAAACGGTTGAGAATTTTTTTATCCTCATTGGATTGCTCTATGGCCTTTTTAATTAATTGGTTACATTCTTCCGTCTTTCGTTTATTGCTCTTGGAACGCTCATAGCTGCGTTCGATCTTTGTTACTTTCCTATCGCACTCTCCGCTGATTTTTTTTCCCGCATACTCAAAGAAAGCTTTTTTAACTCTTCTCCTGTTAGAGTACACGGTATCGTTTTGGTACAATTCTCATCATATTTTTTTTCAAACGATCTATTTCATTCACAATATTCGCCGGATCAGCGTCATAAGCAGCGTAGCCAATAGAGGGGTCAACAACATCCCCTCTTTTTTCTCCATCCATGGCGCTGCGAGCTTTATGGGTGCGGTCTGTGGAACGAACGATGAATTCGTCTCGAGCCTCTCTGGTTTGTCTTTTGTCGATTTTCTGGATTTTAAAGAGACATTTTTGCATATAAGTGGTTAAATGAATTCCTACTAGAGGAGGAATAGTAAATGTCGGTCGCGAATCATTACGAGGAATTAATCGTTCTAAAAGATCGGTTTCCGTCAGCTTTTCATATGTTTTATCGGAATTTTCTCGGGATTTCTTTTCAAGCTCCTTCAACTTCTGCTTGAAATTCTCCTCTTCTTTTTTTCTTTTCTCGCTTTCAACAGCCTCTGCTTCTTCAGGAATTAAAGGGAATGCTTCTTTTGGTATCTCCCCTTTGTATTTTTCATATAAGTTAGTTTCCACAGGGTCTGTCTCACTTAATGAAATATGATAAAGCTGCTTTTCCAGCACTAAATCTTCTCTATCACCAATCTCTGCCGCGTTTGAAAACCGTTCGTAAGAATCGTTAAACATCTCACGGAAATGGGGGTTCAGGTCGTTCTCTGCTTCCTCCAAACACTTCTCGGCCATCTCCAAATAGCTCGCGGAACGCGTTTTTTTAGGATTTGAGTTATCGAAGGCTACTCGTTTGCAACGATCGGGTATTTCCTCCTCCAAACTTGCAACCAATAGATTAGCCAAAGGGTTTCCAATCTTTTCTTCGCTATAACTTTTGTAAGTAACACCGCACTTAAAGACTGTTGCTTGATGAGGATAGGCGTGAATCACCGCCGTATTATCAAGAAGGGTTTTGATTTCTGTAAATCTCTTTTTTATATATGAATTGCTGCTTAACTTCCTCCCTGAGGCCCCCAACTGGGAGCAGGCTGTTTTGAATTGATCTTCATAGGGGCGAGGGCGGTGAGCACTTTGTTTTTTTGCCTCTTCCACAAGAACCATCGTATCCTTTTTTAAGGAGTTAAATTCCATTTCACACTTCTTAAAGAAGTTTTCGTCGGTATATGCCTCTGGCGGCACTGAATGGATTTTTTTTACCCTTTCCTCTATGCGTTCTGCGCGCTGTTTCAATGGTGTTTCATTTTCTTGTTTCTTATGCGAGGCATTAACATCCCCAGTTTTTTTCGAAGACTTTTCATTATTTTTTTAAAGGGCGGTGTTGGCGCTTCTCCAGAAGAGCCAGCTTGCTCTCGTGACATTTTTTCTCCTCAATTTGATTATTTGTCGTAAGGTATATCCGATAAATTTTGCGATTGTTTAGCAAAGTCTGAAAGAAGGAGTTTTTCCAGCTAATTCTTTTTTTTCTCTTTCTTGTTCATTTTCTGAGTCCGAGCTAGAATCAGGTACGTTAGAAAAAAGAGTATCTCTAAATCGGTTTTTAGACGTCCCTTCTTCGCTGCTGTCCGAAGTATTTTCTTCATCAATTTCCATCAGCTCCTCTGGCTTAAAAGCATCTACTTGAAACGATAAAGTTTCCATGTTAATAACACTGCCCGTCGCTTTACTAACCCTTGATTCTTCAAGGACACCATCAATAATAGCGTGAGGTTGAAAACCTTCTTCTAGCGCTTCTCTTTTATTTTTGAAATAATCCTCTATTACCTCATTAGTGGATTCATCTCGATCTAGCTGATTTAAATCCAGAATTTTATTGTCCTGGCTCCAAGGGTCGAGAAGGAGGAGAGTTTGGTTTTTATCCCTTCGTGCACAAAGTTCGATAAAATTCTTATAGGACTCTGCTTCTTCACCTTCCTCTTCCTGTTCAAAATAATCATTTTTAATCTGCTCCAAAAATCCTTCGTCAGAAGAATACATTAGCAACACATGGTCCTCCGCGTTTGCACTAAAGCCAACCACCAACATATTTTCCGGTTTAATACCTTCCTCTCGAAGGTGATAATAAAGGAGATAAGTCATTTCACCACAGTAGGCTGGTAAAGTTGGATTATCTTTAAAATCTTCATAGGTGCTGGCAATCTGCTCGGCAATAAAGGACTGGTCTGCAAACTTTTCTTGGCCCCCAGCAAAAATTTTTTCTTTGTATCTCTGTCTAATTCGACCTAAAAGATCCTCTTCCGTCAGCGAGGGCGAAATAAGCTGCTCTCTAGAGTTGACATCGGGTCGATTGTATTTTTTAAAATTAGCTGTTTTACGAAACGCCGATACCAAAGCGTCTTTACATTTTGAATCTTGTGGTAAGCTAGGGTATTCGTCTCGATTAACACGTTCTATTAAATCTAAAGTGCTTCTTTTGAGTGAATTTCTTGGTTGTTCTAATCTCATTATTCAAAAATCCTTCTTTCACGTTAAGTTAATTTTATTTGATTTTTAGTTTTAGTTGATTCCTCTTCAGTTTCCGTTTCGGAATCTGTTTCTCTTTTAGGTGACGAGAAAATGGAAAGGTTTAAGCGAGTTGAGGCAGAAGAGGTAGATGGACCAAAATCCTCACTTGTTCGTTCCTCTTCAAGGCCTTCATTGAGGAGACTCCGCTTTTTCGAACTTTCTCCAAAAGAAGCGCCAGCTTCTTTTTCGGAATTCCTAGCTTTGAGGAGTTTAAGTTCGTCTTTAAGCTGTTGATTCTCGCTTTTTAAGCGCTTATTTTCTTCCTCGAATCTATGAATTTTTCTATTATTTTCGTATAATTTTCGCTCCTTGTTTACTTCTCGTTCGAACCAAGGCTCACTCTCATCGTCTTCATTAAACCATTTCCCTAAATCACTCTTTAAGTCCTTGGCTTTTACCACCCCGAAATTCGAAGGATTAGCAAATGTCGCTCCACTGGGAGAGCAGTCAGTCAATTCCGCCCCTTTAAAAAAATCATCCTCTTCTGAAACAGCTATATTTTTAAATGTAACTTTTTCTAACCGGCAATGATTAAACCGGCCCGGTGGGACAAAATCTTCCTTCCATTCTACCGTGCAATTTTTAAATTCAGGTCTAATTTGACCTTTTTCATTTTTAGCATACCAATAGTCATTTACATCGCTCAAAGCCTTACTTAATTTACCTATTTGATCATTTTTTTTATTAATAAGTTCTTCATTGTTATTTTTGAATAAAATAACATTCCCTGACCATAGTTCACTATAAATTTCCGAATAAGTTTTTTCTAAAATTTCCTTTCTTTCATCATCAATGGGAAAGGCGTTTTGATATTGTTGAATCTCAGCAATTTCTTTTAGACAAGCGTGAAGACTTTCTACTTTATCGTCAAATGAAGTTTCTTAACATCAGAATTTAATGTCTTTGCACGGTGCTCAAATTCCGCACCTACTTTATTTCGCAAACTTTTATTGCTGAGAGAAAGAGAATACGAATCCCGCGCAGAAAGATTATGAATAATCTTTTTTAATGTATCCGGGTTTAATTCGGATAAATGATCCCTTTCAGAAGGGGACACATCTTCATTCGTTTTGGCTGATGATTTTCTCATACCAAACTCCTTATGAACTGAAATTGATTTAATGGAAATTTAAGAAATGGAAGTTCACCTTAAGAGATCTAAAAAAGCAACCATTAATGTGGCTGCGTTAAAAAAAAAGCATGAAGAAGTCTTCTAAAAGCTTAAGGTAACATTAATATCGATCGTCCAGGACTTGAATATCAGGGCATCAAAATGAAGAAATTCTATTTGTCATTAGTAGCCGTTATAAATTTTTTATTTGAATATTTTAACTTCTTCGACAGAAAATAATAAGATCGCCCTGACGTGTAGAATTCAGCCTGAGGATCTCGATCGCAAGCACCCTAATAAATTAGGAGAAAAGTTTCTTTTTTATAAAAAATGACGATCTTTCTGATGCTATCTAAAGCTTATCTCTATCTGGAACAGAAGGGAAAACAGTTGTTATTAGTGCGATCCGCTTTGTTTATTGCTGCTCTAAATCTCTCAACAAGAGAATTGTATAACTCGACGAGTCTTAATTTCATTCTGTTTACAAAATTAAGTTGATCTCCAAAATGCTTACGAAAAGAATTTAGCTTTTCTCCTGGAACTGCTATCTCAACCTTTTTACAGGCGTGTTGTATATCGCCATCTTTAGAAATAATAGAGACAATTTTGACTTGGCCAATAAAATCTCCTATTTCATTGCGATCGCATGTATTCTTTTTGTAAAAATCAAACTGCTCTATGTACTCCACTTCACCCTTGTTTTTTACTCGATAACTATAGCGGCGATTTTCCATTCTGGAGGATTTCCCTTTGTTCATACTTATTTCTTCAAATACAACTTGTCCTAAAGTCATATACCCGTTAATACCACCAAAATGAAGGATATAATTTAGAATCTCTTCATCTTTTAACCCCTCTTTTTTAAAAACAGCTTCAACAGCTTTAATAGAATTAATGAATTCGGGTATCTCGACTTTTGGTAACGAAGATCCACTGGTGTCTTGATGCTCGCCAAAAATAGGACTGTTCCCAATAAATAAAGAAGCGTCCTCTTGGTTACTGGCCCCTCTCAACCATTCCCTTAAAACTTTTTCTGGAGTTTGGCTAGCTGATTTTTCTTTTATGTCAATTTT